>NZ_QFFJ01000004.1 GCF_003308995.1 Chitinophaga flava
AATAAATATGGCAGTTACCTACTCTCCCGCATGATAGTGCAGTACCATCGGCCATGAGGGGCTTAACTTCTCTGTTCGGAATGGGAAGAGGTGAACACCCTCGGCATAACCACCATAAGATCTTTAGCTGTGATGATCACTCATCCGAGATGCAGGGGCTTTCGCTTACCTTGTCTCCAGCTGATAATAAGATAACATATTGGGAAAGTCGTATACGAACTTTTGCAGTAATAAATAAAGTTAAAGCTTACGGGCAATTAGTATTACTCGGCTTTGATGTTACCACCTTTACACCTGTAACCTATCAACGTCGTAGTCTCCGACGGCCCTTAAAAGTAAACTCATCTTGAAGCAGGTTTCACGCTTAGATGCTTTCAGCGTTTATCCTGTCCGTACATAGCTACTCTGCACTGCACCTGGCGGCACAACAGATACACCAGCGGTACGTACGACCCGGTCCTCTCGTACTAAGGTCATGTCTCCTCAATTTACTAACGATCACAACAGATAGGGACCGAACTGTCTTGCGACGTTCTGAACCCAGTTCACGTGCCACTTTAATCGGCGAACAGCCGAACCCTTGGGACCTTCTCCAGCCCCAGGATGTGACGAACCGACATCGAGGTGCCAAACCTCACCGTCGATATGAGCTCTTGGGTGAGATCAGCCTGTTATCCCCGGAGTACCTTTTATCCTTTGAGCGATGGCCCTTCCATACAGAACCACCGGATCACTTTAGCCTGCTTTCGCACCTGCTCGGCTTGTTTGCCTCACAGTCAAGCACCCTTATACTAATGCGCTCTGCGTACGATTACCAACCGTACTGAGGGTACCTTTGCGAGCCTCCGTTACCTTTTAGGAGGCGACCACCCCAGTCAAACTACCCACCAAACAATGTCTCCGTTGCCGGATTAGACTCTAAATAACAGAAGGTTGGTATTTCAACGATGACTCCACAACTCCTGGCGAAGCTGCTTCATAGTCTCCCAACTATCCTACACATCTGGCATTCAAAATCAATGTTAAGTTGTAGTGAAGGTTCACGGGGTCTTTCCGTCCCGTTGCGATTAACCGGCATCTTCACCGATACTACAATTTCACCGAGCTCGTGGTAGAGACAGTGTACAACTCATTAGACCATTCGTGCAGGTCGGAACTTACCCGACAAGGAATTTCGCTACCTTAGGACCGTTATAGTTACGGCCGCCGTTTACTGGGGCTTCAGTCAGAAGCTTTGGATTACTCCGAACATCCTTCCTTAACCTTCCAGCACCGGGCAGGTATCAGGCTCTATACGTCATCTTTCGATTTTGCAGGGCCCTGTGTTTTTGTTAAACAGTTGGTTGTACCATTTTACTGAGACCACATTACTGTGGTACGCCTTATCCCGAAGTTACAGCGTCAATTTGCCTAGTTCCTTTACCACGGATCACTCGAGCGCCTTAGAATACTCATCTCGACTACCTGTGTCGGTTTACGGTACGGGCTGCTATAAACGAACCTTAGAAGTTTTTCTTGGAAGTCTGATTAGGGACATTATCAGCGCTGCCGAAGCTTTGCTGTACTATCAGGTTCAGCACCATCTGCGGATTTTCCTACAGTCAGTATACCTACACCCTTTAACGCACTATTCCGTAAGTGCGCAGTCCTTTCACTACTCCGTTACTCCATCGAATTTATAGCAGGTACTGGAATATTCACCAGTTTGCCATCAGCTACGCCTCTCGGCTTTGCCTAAGGACCCGACTAACCCTGATCCGATTAGCGTTGATCAGGAACCCTTAGTCTTACGGCGATAAGATTTTTCATCTTATTTATCGTTACTTATGCCTACATTTTCTTTTCTAAACGCTCCAGCATGTCTCACAACACACCTTCGATGCAGTTTAGAATGCTCCCCTACCGTCTAGCATTGCTGCTAGGCCTAAAGCTTCGGTTGTATGTTTGATGCCCGATTATTTTCCGTGCCCAAACCCTCGACCAGTGAGCTGTTACGCACTCTTTAAATGAATGGCTGCTTCCAAGCCAACATCCTGGCTGTTTTAGGATTTGAACCGCGTTTGTTCAACTTAACATACGATTAGGGACCTTAGCTGTTAGTCTGGGTTATTTCCCTCTCGGCCATGGACCTTAGCGCCCACAGCCTCACTCCTGGAGATTATGTTATAGCATTCGGAGTTTATTAGGGTTTGGTAGGCGGTGAAGCCCCCTAGCCCAATTAGTAGCTCTACCTCTATAACACGTCTATATCCAAGGCTGTTCCTAAAAACATTTCGGGGAGAACGAGCTATCTCTCAGTTTGATTGGCCTTTCACCCCTATCCACAGGTCATCCCATAGCTTTTCAACGCTAATGAGTTCGGACCTCCAGTTGGTTTTACCCAACCTTCATCCTGCCCATGGATAGATCACAAAGTTTCGCGTCTACCCCCACTGACTATACGCTCTGTTAGAACTCGCTTTCGCTACGGCTCCGGTACTGAAGACCTTAACCTCGCCAGTGAGGAGTAACTCGTAGGCTCATTATGCAAAAGGCACGCCGTCACTCTTTCGAGCTCCGACCGCTTGTAGGCGCACGGTTTCAGGAACTATTTCACTCTCCTGTTCGGAGTACTTTTCACCTTTCCCTTACGGTACTGGTTCACTATCGGTATCTAAGGAGTATTTAGCCTTACCAGATGGTGCTGGCAGTTTCACACAGGATTCCTCCGGTCCCGCGCTACTCAGGATACTACACGTCTATCAGAATTTCTGTCTACAGGGCTATCACCTGCTACGGCTCATCTTTCCAGATGATTCAACTTGATCTGACTTTCTAAAAGTAGTCCTACAACCCCGGATAGAATTGCTTCGATCCGGTTTGGGCTCTTCCCTGTTCGCTCGCCACTACTTAGGGAATCATTAGTTATTTTCTTTTCCTGCAGGTACTTAGATGTTTCAGTTCCCTGCGTTGGCTCTCTTTCGAGTGACACATCTTCAATGTGCCGGGTTGTCCCATTCGGAAATCTACGGATGTATTGCTCGTTTGCAGCTCCCCGTAGCTTATCGCAGCTTACCACGTCCTTCTTCGCCTCTTAGATCCTAGGCATCCACCATGCGCCCTTATTCGCTTTAAATATTTTCGTATTCAGATATTACTATCCGTATACAACTTGCATTTCCCAATATGTCAAAGAACTTTTGATCATTACTGATCATTG